>NZ_CP047203.1 GCF_030408715.1 Corynebacterium confusum
CTTTTTCTTTGCCCTACGGGTGGCACGATTCAAGCCGGCCGGGGCCGCAGAACGGCGCGCATTTTTATCCATAAGCTCGGCAAACTCACGCACCGCGAGCACTAACTCCTGGTGCTCATCACTGACGTGAAACTCGCGCCCCATCCGGAGATCGCGAGTCATCTCTCTAACGACGCGAGCCGCGTCAGCCACCTCCTCTCTGGGGGTGCGCAGCTTCAGTGTGGCTTGCTCATGCGCCTGTGCCAGCTCCTCTTGGTGCTGTCGCTTACGGCGCTCACGTGAGGCCGCAGCGCGGCATGCTCCCGAGCAAAACCGGGCCTGCCGCCCGCGCGGATCCTGCCGTTGTGGGATTGGTTTCCCGCACCTTTCGCAGACTTCTTTTTGGGCTGTCATGCCCCCACTTTATCGCACGTGCGATAAAACCTGCCAGGCACTAAAATGCCTGGTCACCCGATGTCACTAAGAGTGCATATAGTGTGTTGGAGCTAGTGCCAGAAGACGAGCAGATCGGGCAGCTCCGTCCAGCTGTGTATGACGGTCATGGGGTCGGCAAGCAGTGCGCCGAAGGCAGCGCCTAGAGCGAGCGAGAGCAGTTCAGAGAATCGCCCAGGACTGGTGCGAGGGTGCGATGGTTTTTGCACAGGAACCTCCTTTGCGTGACCGTATTTCGGTCGTGCGAAAAGGAATATCCAAACCGTCGCGTTGTCCGGCTCCAGGTGCTCGGTCTGGGCTGCCGCCCGAGCCGGTCGGCTCGGTTGCCCCGGTGCAGTCCTCGCGTACTCAATCGCCTAGAAGCGTTTGGCCCTCCACGGGTACCGCCGACGGGTCTTTAACGGCTTAGACGGGCGCACAGCGCGCCGCGCGGAGCCACTACACCGCCCCGCAGGGCCATAAAGGCCTGGGCGGTGAAATGTTTCCAAATATGTTGTACCCACCCGCCAAGACAGAGAGGTGGGCCAGTCATTTTTGCAGCAGTGGTGCCGTCAGTCTTTCGGGCCGGACTGCACGGCCCGAGCCCACGCCGCGAAGCGGCTGGGGAACAACACACTATTGGCACTCTTAGTGACACCGGGACATGGTCCATCCAACCCAGTCTTGTTAAGAGAGGTTTTACTTAACTGCCTAGCGGCAGGGGAACCGTATATTGCTTACGGCATTCACACCCTAGCTTTGTATCAGGCCAGCTTTCTTCAAAGCGGCAATATGGCGCGCTACTGTGCTCCTTTCACAACCGATCTCATTGGCTATCTGCCGAGCACTCGGAGCACTCCCAGTATCGAAAAGTGTCTGAGCATAGACAGACAGGATGCGACCACGCGTTCCTTGTCCTTGGATAGCGCGTCGCTTGTTTGCAGCAGCTAGAGACTCTCGTTGTCCTTGCGCATACTCGCCATGCGGTTCTGTTTTCCAGCGCTCTGCGGCTTTCTGTCCGCCTTTGCGGCCCATGGTGGCCAGTGCTTTGCGCTCGCTGCTCGTGGCTTTTCCTGGCGCACTAGAGCTGGCGTAGGCCTCACTCTTGGACTGGGTGACGTAGCCACGCACTCGCCTTGCCATGGTCTGGCGGTCGCGCATGGGTGGCATCTCGCTGCTACGGCCTGCTCCACCGTGGGCGTGGGCGACGTTGTAGGCGTGCTCGTAGGCATCAATGATTGCTGCATCCGTCAGACGTTGGCCTTGTTGACGCAGACGGTGGCCTGTCTTGAGCGCATGGCGGAAAGCGGTTTCGTCGCGAGCTGCGGTGCCCTGGGTAATCCAGAGGACGCGCACACCGTCGATAAGCTCCGGATCGTATTGGTCAAGACCATCAGCGATTTCTGCGTCCACGTCCTGGGCAAGGGCTTTAAATGCTTGGGCTTCCTCACGGCGGGTCTTGACCGCGTTGATTAACTCGCGGCCAGAAGAAAATTGCTGGCGCGGGGCGGGGTTGAACTGGTCGTGTCCTGCCAAATCCCTCACCTGCTTTACCAAGTCTCCAAGACGCATCACCCTATTATGCTGCCTGTACCAACGATAAGCGGTCGGAGCTTTGCCGGTATAGAACGGGTTTCGGCTAAACCGGTGGGAAAAGTGCGGGTCATGGTCTAAAAGCTCACCCAATACACGCGTGGTTGCTGCCAGTAGTTTCATCTGCGCTGATTTACCGCCACGGTCAGCGTAGACAGGGTCAATAAGCCAAATGAACTGCGCTTTCCCATTAGTCGGGTTGATTCCCACCCACGCTGGCCCGATGTTGTTCGAGATAAGCGAGCGCACCACGTCGCGGACATAAGGATTCAGATCTGCGGGGTCGCCGCCAGCTGTTCCTATCTGGTCAACGTCGACGACCAAGACGGCGGCATACTGCTTACTGGTAAGCATGACGTACTCGCACCGTCCTAAAGCTTCGGTGTCGAAGCGATACATTCTCGGCGAATTAGTGCCGTCAGCATTACGCATATAAGACTTGGAAAAATCCCGTCCAACAGACCCGTGGAGGACCTCGCGGCCTAGATGCGCGCGGAGCAGGTCGCGGTCGCTGGCGGATGCTGGGGTGTTATCCAGTCCGCCGCGGTCTGGTTCGACGCGGGTAGGTGTTTTAGTGTGCGCATTCTGCGCATGAGTCTGTAAACTCATAACCGTGCTTTCTCCCAGGGTTGTGCTGGGTGATAAGCGAAAGTCACTGGGTGCCCGCCCAGTGACTTTCTTCGTTTTTAAGGGCTTTCACCGCTGAAGTTTAAATGACAGCGGTGTGATTTTCCAGTGGCGACACGCAGAAATTCGCAGGTGAAGACATATTTTTGGTTTACGCCCTGCATTACGCCCTGCATTACACCGTGCATTACACCGTGCATTACACCGTGCTTTACGCCCTGCATTACACCGTGCTTTACGCCCTGCATTACGCCCTGCATTACGCCCTGCATTACGCCCTGCACCACACCCTGCACCACACCCTGCACCACACCCTGCACCACACCCTGCACCACACCCTGCACCACACCCTGCACCACACCCTGCACCACAAAACCTACTTTTTACCTGCACAAACGATGGTTTATACTGTGTTGGCCAGGATGAGGAAGAAGGCGGTTTTGCAAATCCGTCTTCCCTGCAATGCGGTTCTCTTGATGGATTGGCTGCATGTAAACAGTTCGTGGTTGTACTGTGCGCTGAATCCTGGCAGGGCGACTTTTCCATCTAGCCGGTGGAAAAGTTGCCCCTTTTTCTCGTTTTTCGCCACACCGAAACAGCGCTCTATTTCGGTGTCAGAGACGCAGTATGGTCAAAGCATGACCAGGCCTGACCAGGGTGACCACAGGGGTGACCAGACAGCTGACCATGCAGGTGTTCACCTGACCACGTGGTCACCCCGAAAGGCAGCCGAGGAAACTGGGGTAAGCCGCAGCACGATCATGAGGATGCTGCAAAAGGAAGAGCTTCCCGGGGCACGGAAAATAAACGGTCAGTGGGCAATTCCGGTAACGTCCCTCGGGGCTGCGGGGTTGCGTCCAGGAAAGCCTGCACCCGCCGAAGACTCGGTTGTCCAGGAGGGTGACCACGGGGGTGTTCAGGGTGACCACAAGGGTGACCATGAACATGTCCGCACAGGTGGCCAGGGTGACCACCTGAACACCCTTAATCTGCACCACAAACTCGAACTAGCAGAGCTGCGCGAGCAGTCTCTCCGCAAAGAACTGGAGGCTCAAAAAGTTCTCGCTTCGGAACGCGCAGCCCGCATCGAAGACCTCCAAAAGGCCCTACTGATGCTAGAGCGCGGCTCATCTGATGCCCCAGCCCCCGAATCATCCCCCGAACCGTCGAGGCAACCTACCGACGACAACACTGCAGACTTAGAAACTCCTGCCGCTCTCGCTTCAACAGAAGCAGAGACTGCACACGAGGAAGAACCCAAGAATCCCCCGCAGCAAGGATTCTTCGGTCGCCTTCGCGGCCTATTTTCCTAGCCAGTTTCGAATGATCTCCTGGGCGTGACGCAACGACTCCCCATCCGAATTTCCTGACCGGGCTGCGGCATCCATTGCATCAAAAACTCGTCTGACTCAGCCCATCGGGAAAGACTCACTTGTCTAGATAGCTTACAGAAGTAGAGAAGCAGACACTGCGACAATGACGATTATTACGCCTGATAAAAAAGGAATACCGCCCCCCTTGTAGTCTTTACTCTGCAACGACTCAACAGCCCACATGGAGAGAAATACCCCCACTCCGCCGACTACCAATGGTGTCCTCTCAACATTTGAGAACGCTACTGCAAGGCCAACATACAACAATACAAATGATAGAAGCCACGTCGCGGCCCTACCAAAAGAAGAGCTTGAGTCTCTGTTCACCTACTACCAACCCCTAAAGCAATTGTCCTCGATTCCAGAAATACCAAGAATCTCTGCTGTCGCACCACCAGCGATTTTCCTAAAATCGCTCCGGTTACCGGCTTTAACTAATAGGGTAGCGGCCTTCCTTACCCCACCTAATCCCTTGATAGCTCTAAACGCTGCCCCCGCGGGAAGTACAGTTGCCGAAATATGCGCTGCACACTTGGTTACTTTCCACGCAGTACCTAGTCCCCCAGACCGCGCAAGCGGTAGCGGATTACCGTCATCGTCTCCCGGAGTTATATACCCTCCATCCAGAAATACTAGGGTTGCAAACTCTTCCGGTAGCTCCGGCTCACCATTTTCTTCTGCGAATTGATTTGCAGCGATGCGTTCCTCTGCAGTAATTTCACGATATTTAATTCCATCTTTATTTATAAGAAACGAACCCAGCTCAGACTGCTGAACTGTAGATGCATTATCTGAACTCTGAGCAGTAGCCGCCGGTACTCCAAAGGATACGATCAGAGAAGAAGCAACTAGAGCTGAAATAAACTTGCGCATGAGAAACCATCCCGTTTGCTTGATTACCTTCCAAAGGAAGCTTTACGTATATTCCCATAACTGTCAAACGCTATTACTAAATAACTTTGACTAAACCATTATCTTTCTTTAGTCACTTACAGAATGTGCTTTCTAAAGGGCGCAGCCGCATGTCTCCAATAGGACATGTGGGAACAAACTTCCTTGCATTTTTCTAATGAATGCAGTGAACACCTTAGGGCCTATTTACTAAAGCCCTACTTGCGCCAAGAAAGGGCAAGCGTTTCAAGCAAACGTCACGCACTGGCTTTGGACCATTGATGGTGATTCAAGTTAAACCTGAGCACTCCCAAGTCGGGAGGATCTCTGCTGTCCGTAACCTGGGCACGGAGGAAGCTCACATCGAACGCTGCAGCCAGCGAGGGCGACACAGCTGGCTGCAGACAGCGTCGTTAAAGGATGAGAGTAGAAAAGTCGAAAAAGTCATCGACAGCTCATCGCCCCACACACAAGCAGTCAAAGTCAGATTTTCACGTACCCCGCACATCCCCTGCATGGCAAGGCGGCGAATGCCGCCGCAACAACCCAATGGAAGCTCGACAGAGAACTAGAGAAGAGCTTAGCGCCGGCG